>NZ_AP026935.1 GCF_027923845.1 Spiroplasma ixodetis | reverse complement strand
CAAAAAAGAACTTTTAAAATTACGTAATAATTTAATTGAAGAAAAAATGACCATAAATATAAATGAAAGAATAAAAAAACAAAAAGTGATTGATAATGAAATTAGAAAAGTATCAGATTTAGAAATAGATATTGAAAAAAAAGAAAAACAAATCAAAGCATTAGAAAAGAACAAAAAAATTCAAGGAAAACAAATCGCTAAATTAAAAAAACAAATCAAAGAAAAAGAAAACAAGATAAATAAAATTAAATCAAAATTGAATGAATATGATAATAAATTAAATATACCTTCTGCTAAACCAGATTCTTGATTTAATAAAAGTGATTTTAAAATTAAATTAGAAAAAAATATGGCAAGTTCTACTTCAAGAAAAGAAAAGGAAAAAATATCAAAAAAAATATCTCAACTAGATGAAGAAATGATAAAAATATGAAATGGTAAAAAAGTTGAAAAAATTTATGAAGAAATTTTGGTAATTAATAATGAAACTTATTTCATAAGAACTTTCCAACATATTGATAATTCCATTAGAGAACAAATTCTGTTTTTTCAAGAACTTTCCAATGGTAATATTGAAGTTATTAAACAAAATAAACAGTATGATAATATCCATGAATATAAAAAAGATATTACTTTAATTGATTATCAAAATACCAATATTAAATTTCAATTTGCATCAATTGAAGATTTTTTAAATAAACAAGAAGAATCAAACTTAAATATAACAAAATCTGAATGAATAACATTTTTAGCGATTTCAATCTTTAGTTTATGTCTTTTATCTGTTCCTGCTGTTTTAACTATATATCTACCTACAATCATAATAGGGGCAACTGTAGGTATTATTATAGCTGAAAAAATAGGAATATTAGCATTGTCTACTTTAGTAATTGGAGCTTTAGATAAAGTACTATGAAATCTTGTGTCACACAAAACCCAAAAATTCAAAACAAAAATAAAAAATAGTAGCTTTTCATTACTTCGAAAATTACCATTTTGTAAAAGCATTGGTAAAAACAAAGAAGAAAAAGAAATTAAAAATAACTTTAAAAAAACTATAGAAAATTTAACAATTGATAAACTAGAAACTAAATTACAAGCACAATATGATATTTTAAAACAAGAATTAAATCTTAATAAAAATAAAAATGTAAGTGAACTAATAAGTACCACAATAATGAGGCATAAATCAAACAATCTTCTAGAAAATTCAAGTATTGAGTCAGAAAATAATCATAATTTTGATTCAATTATCAAAAAAACAATAAATAATCAAAACCAATTTTCAACAAGTACGGGAATACATCATTCAAATTTAATATAATAATCTATTTTATTTTAAATCACTATTTTTTCAAAATAGTGATTTTTTATTTTATTTTAAACATTTTTAGTGTGAAAAATATATACTTTTATTGAATATTTTAAGTGTAGAAAAAAATATTCAAAAATAATCAAAGGAGAAAGTAAATATGTGAAGATCAAATAATAATTGAAGTCAAGCAGATAAAGACAAATTTAACAAAAGAGCTGAAGAAGCTAACAAAGCTTGAGGAGAAAAAAACGAACGTGAAAGACGAGAAAAAAATTCTAATGCTTTTTGATTTGAAAAAGACAAATCAAAAATAAACAATGAAGGTTCAACAAGTAAAAGTCAAAGTTCTAGTAGTAAATCACAAAAAATGTAAAAAATAAGAGGTTGTAATTACAACCTCTTATTTATTTAATTATTTATGCTCGGTTTCGTTTTTATTTTCAAATTCTGATTTTGCAACTGGTTTATTTTTATTTTCACATAAACCAGTTTTACATTTTCTATTTTTAAATTTTTCTTTTAATTTATTAAACATTTGTTTTTACCTCAGTTTCTTTTTGAATAATTGCTGATTTAATTGTTTGTTTATAAATAGATTTTGGTTGAAATTTCGGTGAGTAATGTTCACTCATTTGTAAAGTTTGACCAGTTCTAGGATTTCTTACTGTTCTTGCATTCTTTTTAACAATCATGAATTTTCCAAGATTTGAAATATCAACAAATTCACCAATTGAATTTTTAGTAATAATTATTTCTGCAAGTTTATCAATACATTTTTCAACATCTTTTTGATTCAAATTAATTTCATTACTTATTGCTTTTACTAGTTCTTTTTTGTTCATAATATTCCTCCTAAATTTTATTTTTGTGCAAATTTTGTTATGTTGTTTAAATGCTTGTTGATAGCACTTTCCACTGCAATATATAAATTTATCTTTATTATATAAAGAGTCAAGTGTATATTATTTTTCACATGATGATAAATAACATTTTGTTTTAATAATTTGCATATAACCCCCTCCATAAATTATTATTAACTAAATTTTACCAAATTTACTAAATCAACTATTACTTGTGAATATGTTGTAGATTTAATTTTTGCGATTTCATTAATTTTATCAACGGTTTCTTGTGGTAAGATAAATGTTTTAATTATTTTATTTTTATTTTTATTGCCGTTATTAATCATATTTAAAGAAACTTTTTCTTTAAAACTGTTGTCATTTAATTCATCTTTTTTAATGTTATTTTTTTCTTGTTTATTGGTTTTTAAAATTTCAAAAGCATCCAAATTTAAATTAATGTCTTTCATATTTTCCTCCTTTTTATTTAAATAATAAATACATTATAAATAAATATTCATTAAATATTAAATAAATAATAATTACATATTATTTATTTAATATTTCATTAACTAAATTTTTATAAATATCTAAGAACCTGTTTAGAATCTTTTTAATAAAATTGAAATAAAGGACAGAACAACCATTTGTAAACTAGTATTTAGTTTTCTTTCACAATTTTTTCATAATCTTCTGCATTTTTCTAATCATGCAAAGCTTCGTTCTACAACTCATCTTTTTGGTAGTACTACAAAAGAATGTAATTCATTACGTTTTACAACTTCAACATTTGCATTTATGATTGTTTTGATTGCAGAAGCAAATTTTTCACCAGTATAGCCAGCATCTACTATTATTTTTTGAACTGTAGAAAGATTTTCTTTTTCACTTTTAATCATTATGATAGCACTATTACGATCTGTTTTTTCTGCTGTAGTTATGTAAATTGCATGTGGTAAACCTTGCGTATCAACTGCAATATGACGTTTTATTCCTGAAATCTTTTTACCAGCATCATAACCTTTATTTTCAGTAGTATCTGTATTTTTAACACTTTGCGAATCAATTATACAAAAACTAGTTTTTTCTTTTCGATGATTCTTAATACGAATCTTTTTAACTAATTTTTTTTAAAATTAATTGCAATACACTAGGTTCTTTATCATTGTTTTTACTTCAAATTTGGAAATAATAATATACAGTTTGTCATTTTGGAAAATTTTTTGGTAACATTCTTCATTGACAACCACTTTTTAATACATATAAAACTGCACAAAACACTTCATATAAATCTAAATTTCTTGGTTTTGTTTTCTTTTTGCTGTTTTCTAAAGTTGATTTTATGTTCTCAAATTGTTCTTTAGTAACATGACTTGGATAATTTTTATGCATATATACCTCTTATTTTAAAATATATAGTAATTTTACCTTATTTTCTAAAAGATTCTAAACAGGTTCTAAGACGATTGTATTTAATAATTTGTGTATTTACTGGTAGTTTAATAAGAGTTTCAGCTGTAATTAATGGTTTTTGTTTTTGATATGTTGTAGTTGATATATGCTTTTCACTTTTAGTGGTACTAGATTCATTTACTTTAATAGTACCATATTCTTCTGCTAGTATTTTAGCATTTTGATAATCATTAGTATGCAAAAAATATTTTAAGTTGCAATTAGCAATAAGTGTACGATAATTTTTATATTTATTTTTAAGTTGTTCAAAATCTTGAATGACTAACATAAATCAAATATTTCTACTTCTTGCAGCCGTTATTCAATTATCTATATCTTTAATAGTAGGCAAATTAGCAAATTCATCTAATAAAAATAGTGTTGGTCTTTTTAGTGTTTTAAGATCTGAATTATCAGCTTTACCAACTAAAAACTTATATAATTGTGCAATAAATAGATTTGCTAAAAAATGATATTCATTACTATGGTCAGATAAAATTAAAAATAAAGCAGTTGGTTTATCAATAAATTCTTGAAAATCAAAATTATTATTGGATAGTATGATTTCTAAATTTTCAAATTTATTTAAAACTGTTTTAGTTGTTGACATTAAACTATCAACTTCTTTATTTTCTTGACTTGTAGTATTTAGATTAGCAAAATATTTCTTAGCTTTGCTTTCAATATTTCTATCAAAAATATATGATTTTAATTCTTCTAGTGGTAAAAACAAAATCTTATTAATACTTGAAAAATTAAAGTTATTTTCGTTTATATTTTTATTCATATCATAATCTTCTAAAAGAGCATAAATAATTCCTTTAATAAAATTCTGTGCTGTTTGGTCTCAATGAGGATTAGTATTATAGTGAATTGGACAAATAATATTTACTAAACTATCAATTTCTTTATTAACTTTAATATATGATTTTTGTTTTCATAATTTAAAAATATAATTTAATGGATTTCATTGATTACCTATTTCAAAGTTTTTTAAATCTAAAACTTTAATATTATAACCTTGTTTCTCTAAAATTAAAGATTGTTTTTCAAATAATTCACCCTTAGGGTCACTAATAATCATGCTTGGTTTATATATAGAATAAGCATTTAAAATAATGGTAGGAATAATAATATTTTGAGTTTTTCCACTGCCAGTAGCACCAATCACAAGTGCATGTGTTTTATTTATAGTATTAACAACTGGTAATTTATGAATAATTGATAATTTTGTAACAAAACCATATTTATCAGTTTTATGATATAAGCAACATTCTGCAAAGTTTTTAGTAAATTCTTTTTTACTTAAAAACTTATTTTCTTGTAAATCATTGCTAAAATTATTTTTATAAAAACATTTTCATCAAAGAAAAAATGATATGCTTACACAACAAATTAACGCTAAAATTAAAGAAAAAGGAGCAAAAAAATAATTGAATGGTTCGAAAAAAGTAAAGTTTAATTTTTGTAAAAAAATAAAAATATTTAATACACTTGCTATATATCAAAAAATTATTGATATAAACAAGGTTAAAATTATACAAATTAATAGTTTTTTATTAATTTTTATATTTTTAATTTTCATAATTTATAATATTTCCTCATCTTCACTTTCAATAAAATTGAACATTCTTTCGTTTTGCTTTTCCAACATTTTTTCAAAACTTTTTAAGTTATATGCTCTTTCTTTTTCACTCATTTTACCTTTCGTTTGTTTCTCAAAATCTTTTAACATTTCTTCTGCAATACCTTTGTTTTCACATTTATCACAAAAATAAAAATTTTTAAAACCAGTCATATATTTTGCTAAATCTTGTTTTTTACATCTTTTACAAATTGCGTTCATAATATTTTCTCCTTAATGTATATTCATTTTTTTAAAATAATTTAGATTTGCAATACCTTGATGTTTTTCACATGGTCTGAAATTCATTTTTTCTAAATCATCAGAAATTCTAAAAGTTGGTGCACATTCATGACATTTAAACAATTCAGCTATTTGGTCTGCTTCTTCTTTTGTCATTAACTATCACTCCTTATTTTCTCAAGCATTTTTTTCTTCTTCTGTTGCTTCAATACTTAAAAATGTTCTTTTATTTGAACCAATTGTTAATAAACATTCACCTTGATCTGCTTTTCTAATTGCATTTAATTCATCATTATTTAATCCTCCTTGTACAATACTATTATAATCTTGTAAATCTTTATCTGCTAAATGATGAACGAATTGATAATCACAATTGTTTAATATTGCTTCTGCTTCTCTTTTAATTTCATCACTTCCTACAAAATCATTTATTGGAATGGCAACCCTTTTTAGGACTATTTTTTGGTAGACATTTGTTCATGATATTTAACGGGAGTTAGGTAGTTTAGAGTGCTGTGAATTCTTATGTTGTTATATCAATTTATGTAATCAAATAATTCTAATTTTAATTGGATTAATGATGTAAAATTTTTATCATTAATAAACTCTGTTTTGAAAGTTTTAAAAGTTGCTTCAGCAACAGCATTGTCATAAGGACATCCTTTTTTGCTTAAAGAACGGGTAATATTGAATGCTAATAAAAGTTTATCAATAGTTTTATTATTGAATTCATTACCGCGATCGCTATGAAATATTTGAATATCTTTTAAACAGCGATTTGAGTGCATAAATGCTTGATGTACTAATGATGCATCTTTTTTAACTCCAACACTATGTCCAATAATTTCGCGGTTGTACAGGTCTACTAATAGGCAAATATAGTTTCATTTACCATTAACTTGAACATAAGTTAAATCACTGACAATAACTTCATTTTTAATTCTATTATTAAAGTCTCTATTAACAAGATTGGTAATTTGACTATCATTGACTTTATTATGATGATTTTTGAATGATAATTTAGTGTATTTTGATATTAAATTATGCTTATTCATAATTTTTTTAATTTTTCTGCGTGATAAATAAATTTCTTGGTTTGCTAGTATGACTTTTAATCTTCTAGTACCATAAACTTCTTTATTTTCTTTAAAAGCACTAATAACAGCTTCATCATAAATATTATTTTGAATTTTTTCTTTTTTCTTTAAATTAAAATAATATGTTGATTTAGAGAGTTTTAAAAAACGACACATTGTGCGAATTTTATATTTAACTTTATTTTTAGTAATAATTTCTATTTTCTGCCTATTATTAGTGCTGCTTGCTTTAAAATATCATTTTCCATTCGTAACTGTTTTAATTCTTTATTTGCTTGAATTAATTGTTTTTCTAAATCTGAAAGATTATTTTTAATTTTAAAACTACCTGAATTAGTAAATTGTGAACATCTAGAATAAAGTAGACACAGAATTGTAACCTTTGTGTTAAAAATACTTTAAGGAAGGTGTTCATTTTTTTATGGCTAAATGACTATCAAAAGAAGAAAAGTTAAAAATAATAAAAATAAGTAAAATTAAAACAATTGATAAAACCGCATTAGAGTATGGTATTGGTCGATCATCAATAAAAGAATGAATTAAAGCATATAAATTATTAGGTGAAAAAGGTTTAGAATATGGCAATGGAATTCGTGCTAAAAAAACCAAAAGAACAGGTCGACCCAAATCTTTAAATTTTAATGAAATGACAAAACAAGAATTAATTGAATATATTGAGGCAATGAACGATATAAAAAAGTATTTAGAAAAATCGACAAAAAAGAAGAAATATTTTGTGATTTTCTCATTGAAGAAAAAATATCAGATTAGTTATTTATGTTGATTATTAAATGTTTCAAAATCAGGATATTATAAGTGAATTAAGAATGGAATGAATGAATTTAATAAATGAGATACATTTTTAGCTAATATAATTAAAAATATTTTTTATGAATTTCAAGAAATTTATGGTTATAAAATGATAACTTTATGAATTAACAAAATTTATAATTTAAAATTAAAATTTCATATTGTATATAGATATATGAAAAATATGAGTTTAAAAGCTAAGGTTCGCATAAAAAAATTTGATTATAGAACTAAATCAGGAAGTTTAAGATATGATAATTTATTAAAACGTGATTTTTCAACTACTAATTTAAATGAAAAATTAGGTACTGATATAACTTATTTATTAACTAATGGTAAAACATATTATTTATCAATTGTTAAAGATTTTCATAATAATGAAATATTAGATTATAAAATAAGTGCAAGTTTAGACATGACATTTGTTGTCCAAAACATTATCCAAGCTTGAGTTAATGCTCAAAAACCTACTTCATGAATTTTACAATCAGATCAAGGATTTCACTATACAAATCCTTCTTATAAAATTTTATGTGATGAATTAAAAATAAAAATTTCAATGTCTAGAAGAGGTAATTCCTGTGATAATGGTGCTACTGAAACTTGATTTGGAACAATGAAAACAGAATTTCTATATCAAATTCCAAGAAAAAATAGAACTATTGAATGAATACAAGACAACTTACCTAAATATATTTACTTTTATAATAATTATCGACCTCAAATAAAATTAAAAGGAATGAGTCCAATCGAATATCGATTAGCTCATTCCAAACCAACAAATAATTACTTCATACCTATAAATTTAACACTTACAAACGCTATTTTATAAAATTTAATAAAAGGTTACTTTTATTGTCCACTTTTCTTGACAAGTTCAATAGGTTACAACTCATTTACCTTTAAACTCTCTTATTTAAAAGAAAGATATAAAAAATAACTTTTTACAGATAGGCTTTATGTTTGAAAGAGACGTACCTAATGTGATATTCAATTCTTATGTTTTAACTTTATCACATTTATTTTATATTGCAAATAAAATAAGATTAATGTCATTATTTAGTGATAATTTGCCAAAAGTAAAGTTATTTTATAGTACCAAATATTTAATTTAAAAAATCTCTAATTAGAGATTTCTATTTTTTGAATACTAAACCATATAAATTTTTAAATCGTTTCTATATGAGTAAATTTGATAGTTTAAAATTGATTTTAAAACACCTTTTTTACATTTTAGGTGATTTATGTTGATATTTGTTTGTTGAAGGTTTTTGTCATTTACTTAATTTTTCGGTTGCTTCTTTTAAACGTTTATCTTTTTCTAATTTATTTAATTCTTCTTGTTTATTTTTTTCTTGTGCTTTTCTTTCTCGTTCAGCTCTAACTTTAGCTAAAATTTCTAAATCTCTATTTTGTTTTTCTTTTTTTGTCATATTTTCTACTTTTTCGGTTGCTTCTCTTATTTTTTTATTTTTCTCTTTTGATTTCTTTAATTTTTCTTCTCTTTCTGCAAGTGATAATCTTTCATTTCTTTTTTGTCATTTATCCATTTTTAAACTCCTTTTTACATCTTTGGTGAGCTTGGTTTATATCCGCTTGTTGAAGGTTGATTTTGTAAATATGTTGAATTTATTTTTTGTTTATTAACTCTTCAATTTTTTTCTAAAAGCATGTTTTTGATTGTATCAGAAGAATAAATTCAAGGTTTTTGTTTTCCACCAGAATAAATTCCCATTCTTGTTTGTTCATCTGTTTTATAACGAATAATTTGACTTTGTTTTATAATTGCTTCATCTTTTAAAATTTGTAATACATTAACTACATCGTTAATATCTGTATAATCTTTTGTATAAATCATAATGGCATAATTATTTGACTTATTTTTATTATTTGTAGAAACTTTTGAATGTCAAAGTTTACCATTTTCAATATTTTTTTTAATTTTATTTCAAATATTATTTACTTCTTTGTCATTAGGAAACAACATTCATTTTCCAATTTTTTTTGAATTTATTTCTATATTTTCATATTTATTATTATTTGCTCATAATCAATCATAATTTTGACTTTCTGTATCAGTCGGTAATAATTTACTATCATTTATTATTTCATTTTTATTAATATCATATTCATAAATGTTTTTCATATTAACACCTCTTTTGAACTTATTTACCTTAAAATTAAATCAAATAAGTAATAGACTTCTTGCAAAACTATGATATTAATCACATTTTTTAAGTTTAAAAATTTATTTTAATAACACTTTTAATATTTTTTAAAAATTATTGTTCAAAATATGTTTTTTTTTGTCATTAAAATACAACAAAAATTATTATTTCAAATAAAAAAATAAAATATTAAATTATCAAATATATTTAAATTAATAATTGTAAATTATAAATTGAAGCTATTAAATTAAATCTTAATGCAAATTTTTTTCTTTTATTTCGATATTTTTCACTAATAATTTTAAATTTTTTAAGAATCGCAAAAACATGTTCAATAACAACTCTCATTTTTGAAATAGCCTTATTATTTTTCTTTTCTTCTTTAGTTAAAGGGTTTTTCTTTGATTTTCGTTTAGGTAATAAGAAATTTTTATGTATGTTTTGTATACCTTGATATCCTAAATCTACTAAAATAGTTGTTTCTGATAAAAATTTCGTTTTTGAATTTTTTAAAATTTTAAAATCATGATTTTTACCATAAGAAAAATAAGAACTTATAATTTTTTTACTATCTTTTTCAATTATGACTTGAGTTTTTATTGTATGTTTTTTCTTTTTTCCTGAATAATATTGTTTTTGACTTTTTTTGGGCGTTGAATAGTACTTTCAGTCATATCAATGATAACTGTTTTATCTTTAAAATTATTATTTAACAGTGATTTTTGCCCATCAAGTTGTTGAAAATCAGGATGTTTTATTAAAGTATTTTCTATTCACTTGATATTCCTATAGCAACTACTTTCACTAATTCCATAACTTTTAGCAATATGAAAATAAGTTCGATACTCTCTTCAATATTCTAAAGTCATTAATAAACGATTTTCTAATGATAATTTATTAGGTATACCACCATTTTTAAACTTTTTTACTTCTTCTGTCTTTAAAATTTCTAGAATTTTATTAAAAATAATATCATTTATACCAATTAATCTTAATAATTCTGGATTGTTAATAGTTTTTAATTTATCAAACATCATAGATTACCTATCTTTTTTATTTTTAATTTTATTTTAAAAATTAAATTTTTAATAGATAGGTTTTGCAAGAAGTCTAATATATAAAAACTATATTTAGTTTATGCTTATTTTTTAACAAATTTTATAAATTAAACAATCTTTTTTAAAAAAATAAGGCTTTTCTCCCTTTATGTACTATTTTAATTTTATCACATAAATGCTGAGAAAAGCCTATCTACGGACTTCTCCCCACATTTTTAAATCAAACATAGAATTACAGTTTCAAAACTAGGTATCTTGTTGAATTTATATGCAGCTTCTTTAGCATATAAATGAACATGATGTTTTGCAACTTTGATATGTGTTTTAAATGTTCTTCTTATATGTTTTCAAACTGATTCAATTTGGTTGGTATTTACACCAATTTTTGAAACATAGCCATCTTGATGGTTAACTGTTTCATGCTTAGTGAAAACTGATTTAAAATCGCAATATCCTTTTCAAGAATCAGTATATACAAGACATTTTGAAGAAATGTGGTTTTTTGCAAACTGCAAAAGATTTTTACTCTTTGCGTTTTTCAATACTTTCACAATTAAATTATTGGTTGTTTTTTGATAAATGCCAACAATCAAGGTTTTATTCACCAAGGATCTTCCTTGTTTTTTAAAACCCATATGTGAAAGATACATTTCATCAATTTGCACTGTACCTTCAACAATAAATTGAGGTTTTTGTTTTGCAATACGTGTTCTGATTTTATGAGTCATTCTTCAAGCAGTTTTCAAAGTCACTCCCAATTCTTTTGCAATATCTGTTGATGGAATTCCATGTTTGGTGTTTATTCATCTAAAGATAAGATAAAACCAAGATGTTAAAGATGTTTGTGACCTTGAAAATATGGTGCCTGTGAGAATGCTAAATGTTTGATTACATTTTAAACATCTCATTCTTTTTAAATCAGAAGTATTCAAATTAAAACTAAAACACCTAATACATTTGTTTTCTTTCAAATTTGCTATATATGCAAGACATTGCTGTTCAGTTTGAAAAGCATTGTTGAATTCATTCAGTTTCATTATTCCCTCCACAAGTACATGTGGGGAGAAGTCCGAAAAATAAAAAAAGTTTCTCTATAAAACCTGTATAAAATAAGAAACTAAAAGTTTTAAAGGTTATTTGAAATTTGTGTTTATGTTTATTTAACACTGTAACTTCCCAAAATAATTTACTTTTTTTATAACTTTTTTTTGGGAAATTTTCACTAGATATTGACAATAAAATAAGATTAAAATTAAAAAAATCGTTACTGATGCCGTCTCTTTCAAAGCCACACCAGTAACTAGATAATTGTACAATAAATATATCAATTAGTGAATTATAAATAATAATTTTAATTAGTTTTTTTTAGTATTTTTTTTCTTAATAAAATAAAAATTAAAAATAATAAAATAGTAATAACCGAAAGAAAAACAATCAAACAAATTTTATTAGTTTTTTTCTTTAAATTTTTAATTTCTTCACTTGAAATTACTTCATATCCAAAATTTTTAATAATATCATTTTTGTTTTTCTTGGTAATAATTAAAGAAAAAATATTTATTGCATACACCACAATTAAAATAATTAATGTAATATTAATTTCACTATCCAAATTTTTAAGTGAAAATAATTTTCAAAAACCAATATAAAAGTCTTTATTTCCATTATCATATTGATTATTTAAGAAAAACAAAATACCCAAAGAAAGTAAACCAAATAAAAAAACAAATGCTGTAATTCAATTAAGAACTATTTTTCTAACTATCATTTTTTTATAAAAAATAATAATAAAACTAGGTATTTTATTATCAATATTATTTTGATTTATAATATAATTCTTTTTTTCTCCGATAATTTTTTTTAAATCATATAGACCATAAAAAAGAACAAAAATTGAAGTTATAAAAATGAAAATTAATAAATATAAATTTGGTATTAATTGAATTTTAATACTACCAATAATAGGGTTTAAAAAATTAAGTTCTTTTGATAATAATGAAGATAAAGTTTGTATTGAATCTAAAGAATAACCTTTGTTTTTAGCGAAAAAATAAACATAAATAAAAAATGAAGAAATTATTGCAAAACCTAAACCAATCAAAATTAAAAATGTTGATCGTATTTTTTCTATAAAAATTTTTCTTTTAATAAATTTTAAAATATTTTTATTTTTGTTAGCTAAATTTGATGAATAATTATTTTCAACATTAACATTATTTTCCTCTAATTTAGCCACTTCTTCCATAATCTAATCACCAAAAACCCTTATAATACAAATTATACTATTTTTTTTATTTTTTAATGATTATCAAAATCTTCCATAATCTTTTTTAATTGTTCATCACTTAAAATTGATTGTTGAATAATTTTAGGTTTTTCATTTTTTTTAGCAAAAAGTGACAAGGATTTTTCTTTCTTTACTTGCTCTTTTTTAGTTGGTACTTTTTCTAATTCGGGATTTTGAGCATTAAATTTTTTTAAATCCAAATGCGTATTTAAAATAATTTTGCTATATTTTCGTCCAACTTTTATCAATTCATAAGTAAAAATAATATCAGTTTTCGATAAATCTTTTTTTACTGGTTCTAAAATCTTATTTTTTAACATACTAATATTTTTAAAATAACTACTATTTAAACTTAAATTTAAAATTTTACTAAGTTTTTCAAAATCTCATTCATGATTATAAATTGGTATTTTTTTGGTTTTTGCATTCATATATAAATAACTACGTAAATACTCATATAAACGCATTGAATATTTAGTAGTAACTTCTTTTGTATAAGGCAAAAAAATATTTATATAATCTCTTTTTAAATCAATACAATGTTTTTTAAACAAATTGGTGTTAGGTTCAACATATATTATTCCATTATGATAACCACCAGAATTAAATAAATTAATTAAATCATATTTATTATTTGTTTCATCTAAAAACTCAAATTTCAAACTTGTTAATTCATCAATTTCTTTTTTTAAAACTGTTGTTTGTTTTCCTTTATAAATTAAAGGATTATATAAAGCATTTTGATTAATATTAAAATATTTACAAAAATCAATAGCAAAAAAATGTATTTTATTTTTATTATCTTTAATATTAATTGAATTTTGTTCTTGAACAGTTTTTATTAAAAAATTAAATAATCTTTGTGTCATAATCCCAGCACTTTGATTAGTAACTGCACGAACAATAACATTTGATTTTTTAATAAATTTATTCTCATGTTGATTTACTAAATCTTTTGTCATTACTTAACTCCTTATAAACTTTTTTTAAAACACAAAATTATTATATCATAATATATCAGTAAAGGTTAGAATTCATATCAGTAAAGGTTAGAATTCATATCAGTAAAGGTTAGAATTCATATCAGTAAAGGTTAGAATTCATATCAGTAAAGGTTAGAATTCATATCAGTAAAGGTTAGAATTCATATCAGTAAAGGTTAGAATTCATATCATTTTTAATATAATGAGTATAGATAATTTTAATAACAATAATATATAATAAGTATTAATAATATATAATAAAATAGAAAAAAGTATAATTAACAAATTTAAGATTGATGCAAAAAGATGTTCTTTTCAACTATTTATAATATACAAAATGCATTTTTAAATTAAAATATTGATGAAATTTAATTCTTAATTCTAACCTTTACTGATATGAATTCTTAGAAATGTATATATTAATTTTTCGCGATGACTTGTTAAATAATAAGTTTTAAAAAATCTTTTTTATGTTTTGGATATTTTCTGATTTTTAACAAAATTTTTATTTTCCAAAAGTATAAAGTATAAACAGTTACGTGATTGCACAAATTTTGTGCAATCATTTTGAAATTATTTATAATTGTAAATGTGAAAGGTATTGGTGATAGTAATGTATGGTAATAAAGCTTCGATTTTAGTAAATAAAGTTAAAGGACAAGTGAAAAGTATAAATTTAATAAAGCATGCTTTTAGAGAAGTTGCTGATAAAAAGGATAATGTTTTTCAATCACAAACTAAAAATAATTTTTATTGAATTGAAGATAAATTATTTACTAATGAACAAACTGAAAAATCAATTTTTATGAAGAACTTACTTTTAAATAAAGTTGATATTGTGAAAAAAGAATTTGAAAAAACAATGTTAAAAACAAGAAATATAAGAAAACAAACATGAGAAAGTTATTCAACAAACAAATATCTTATGCAAGAAGTTTTAGTAAACATTTCTCCTATTTGATGAGAACAACAAAAATTTGTAAATTATTATGAATAATTAGTTTATAACAAAGAAAATGAAACAGTTGATAAATATAAATGAGGAATTAAAGATATTTTAAATTCACAAAAATTACAAGTTTGAGGAGAAAGTCAAATTGATTGAATTAAACAAGAGTTAAAAGATACCTATGGAAATGATAGTAATTATCTTGGAGCAAGTTTACATGTTGATGAAAAAAACCCTCATATTCATATATTTTTAGCAACTGTTGATTTAAGTTTTGATAAGCGCAAAGGTAGAGAAGTTTTTAAGTTATCTACTAGTCCTTTTAGTCGTAATCGTTATGATATATTACAAACTTCCATTTGAAAACATAATCAAAAACGTTGAGATAAAGATTTAGTGAGAGGAATTTCTAAAAAAATTACAAATTACAAGTATAAATCACTTTCACATTTTCGTAATTCTACAAATTTAAAAATGATTAAAAATCATTTAGAAATTGAAAAAACAAAACAAAAATGACTTACTTATCAACAAGGTTGGATGTTGAATGATAAAAAAATTAAAGAATTAATGAGAGATATGATAGTTTTTAAATCAGTTAACAAAAATGTTGAATATGAAAATTCCAAACAAGAATTAATAAAGTTGGGTTTGAATTTGGAACAAACTAATGAAATAGAAAAATTTGTTGATAGAGTAATGGAACGAAATAAATAGAACATCATTGGAAAATTCTTAATTACCTATTTATATCTTAAATTGATTCAAAACAATCCTAATTAGGATTGTTTATTTTTTGAATACTAAACCATATAAATTTTTAAATCGTTTGTATATGAGCAAATTTGATGGCTTAAAATTCATTTAAAATGAATTTTAATAATAAAAAATCTTCTAAAATGACATCAAGGAGACTAGAAGATTTTTTATAAATTTGGGTTAAATTATGATTTCTTTTTCAGAAACATTTTAATTATACAATTTTAATTGATTTTGTAAATACTATTTTGATATTTCATAACTCAATTTTGGTTAAAACTTTAACTAATTGTAAAATACACAAAATTTGATAACATATAGCTGTTATCCAATATATAAGTTTTAACCCATTACTTTATTTTAAAAGTAAATGGGTTTTAGTGTTTAAAAGGAGATATTAGAATGCCAACACCAAAAGAAAATAAATTAATAAATAAAACACAATCTGAAACATTTAAACGATTAACAAAGTTACAAAATACAAAAGATATTTTTGAAGAACCGAACATTAAAAAAACGAAAATAAACGAAATTTTTAGAAAAAGACACGGCGGATTAAACATAAAATTTGATAATAATATCATTAATAATGATACAGAAAATAAAGAAGTAGCAACACAAACTGATACTACTGAAGAAAAAAAACATATTAATTTAAAAAAATATTCATATAATTCTTTAACAATTTTTGAAGATAAAAAAATAAGTAAATGAAGACAAAAAATACATAATGAACTAATTCCAGAATTAGATAAAAAAAGTAATGATAAAAATCAATTATTATCAAGTCAAGATATTATCACTTCAGATATTTCCAAAAT
>NZ_AP026934.1 GCF_027923845.1 Spiroplasma ixodetis | reverse complement strand
GTTCTTTTTTGTTCATAATATTCCTCCTAAATTTTATTTTTGTGCAAATTTTGTTACTGTATTATCAAATGATTTTTGATAGCATTTACCACTACAATATATAAATTTATCTCTATATAGAAAATCAAATTTATACTCTTTTTCACATGATGCTAAATAACATTTAGTTGTAATAATTGCCATTTAATTTTACCCCCTTAAATTTAAATGTATATTATTATTTTATAATATTTCTGCAATAAGTTCTTCATATGCTTGTTTTTGCCGTCAATAATAAGGATTTTCTCAAATGCTTATAAAGTTATTATTTGATGTTGTAAAAATTTCAGATGTTTTGATTTCGACATGTGATAATAAATTACTAAAATCATATTTATTTAATCATGACTTTATTTTAGTGCGATTATCATTATCATTTATATTATTAAAAACTATCTTTAATAATGGCTTAGAACGTTTTAATTCAGTTATTATTAATTCTAAACTATTATTTAAATCTAAAATACCTTTGAAACTTGTACTATCACAATTTGTAGGAACAATTATTAAATCACTAAATATTAGTCAATTTAAACTTAAATCATCGGTTGTTGGTGGATAATCAATAAGCACATAATCATAACTATCAAATACATCTATATTTTTTTTATAAACTTGTAAACCTACTAAATATCAATTTTTATTATCATAAATCTCTCTCATAATTGGTAATGTTTTTCTTAAACTCTCACCTCCAACAATAATATCAATATTTTTATATTTTGTTGATTGTATTACTTTGCTTATAGTTATTTCACAATCACTAGCAATCACTTTATGTAATGATTTTGACATATCTATATTTTCGTGCTGTAATAAATAACTTAAACTTGCTTGTGTATCTAAATCAATAAGTAAAACTTTTTTATTTTCTGAAGCTAATTTATATGCAATATTTTTACAAAGAGTAGTTTTTCCAACTCCACCTTTTTTGTTACAAAAACTAATCATTTTCATTTTTATATTTCTCCAATCTATTAAAAAAATCTTCTAAAATTTCATTCATTAAAGTTGTTTTCTTTCATTTTCTTATTTTTGCTAAATCATTAAATTTTAATATTAGTTCAGGTTTACATGTCATAGGAGTTAATTTAATTCTTGTATCTTTTTTAATTTCATTAGAAAATGAAACTGTTTTATTTAATTTTTTTTCAATATCTATATCTTTTTTGTCTAAAATTGGCATAATTAATTTTTCCTTTCTTTTTATAGTATTACTAATATTACGAGTATTATTTTATAATAAAAACTATATAAATCAACTAATTAGAATAAAGTATTACAAGTATTACTAATAAAAATAATATCTCTAAATTGGAATATTTAAAAATAACTTTTAAAGATAACAGAATAAGTTACTAATAAAATTAGTAATCACTTAAAATAAAAATACTGGAATGGCAACCCTTTTTAGTACTATTTTTTGGTTCTAGTAAAAGTTGATATCTCGTATTTTAAAACCTATTTAAGTTTTTTTTTTAAAACTTTAATTACTATCAATATTATCTAAAATATTTTGTATCTGTTTATCACTTAAAATTGTCTTTTCAATATTATTTTTAGATTGATTTTCATATCAATTTGATTTATTTTCTTGCTCTTTGGTTTTATATTCTTTTTTAGTTGGTACTTTTTCAAGTTCAGGATTCTGCGCATTAAATTTCTCTAAATCTAAATGCGTATTTAAAATAATTTTACTATATTTTCTACCAACTTTTATCAATTCATAAGTAAAAATAATATCAGTTTTTAATAAATCTTTTTTTACTGGTTCTAAAATTCTTTTTTTAAAATCTCCAATATTTTTAAAATAACTACTATTCAAAGATAAATTTAAAATATTAGATAATTGTTTAAAATCTCACTCATGTATATAAGTTGGAACTCTTTTGGTTTTAGCATTCATATACAAATAACTTCGCAAATACTCATATAAACGAAGGGAATATTTACTTGTAACATTTTTTGTATAAGGCAAATAAATATTTGTATAATCAGATTTTAAATCTAAATAATATTTTGTTGTTAAATCTTTATTTACTTTAAATTCAATACAACCTGTATCTCAACCACCCTCTAAAAACAAATTAATAAACTTATATTTGTTTCCTTTTTCATCAAGCAGTAAAAATTGCATTTGTGTTATATTTTGAATTTCTTTTTGAATTACTGTCATTTCTTTATTTTTATGAATAACTTTTTCATACAAACTTGCACCAGAAATTTCATAAAAACAACAAAAATCTTTTACTCAAAATTTAATATTTCCGTTAAATTGTTTCACATCTTTTTTGATACTTAAAATAGCAAAATTAAATAACTTCATAGTTAATATTCCAACACTCTCATTAGTTACTGCACGAACAATTGTATTTGACTTTTTAATAAATTTATTGTCGGTTTTTATTACTAAATCCTTTGCCATAATTTAACCCCTTATAAATAATTTTTAAAATATAAAATGATTATATCATATCATATAAGTATATGTCGCAATTCATATAAGTATATGTCGCAATTCATATAAGTATATGTCGCAATTCATATAAGTATATGTCGCAATTCATATAAGTATATGTCGCAATTCATATAAGTATATGTCGCAATTCATATAATTTTTTATATATACAGTAAAGATAATTAGATAACCTATAATATATAATAAATATTAATAATATATAATAAATAAAAAATTTATTTTTTATACTTCCAATAAAATGTTAAATTAACACGAAAAATTATAAAATATTACCTTTTTTATTTTTTTTATTTTATTTTAAATTGCGACATATACTTATATGAAAAAATCTATAATAATTTTAAAATTACCTTTTTATTAAAAATTTTAAAGAATTTATTATTTATAATTCATTAATTAATATATTTATTGTACAATTATTTAGTTACTAGTGTGGCTATTGAAGTGGTGGCACTAGTAACGTTTTTTTTATTTTTATTTGCAATTTAAAATAATTGTGATAAATTTAAACTATAAAAATTAAATAACAAATTATAGGTACACCACTTCAAATATTTAGCCTATCTAAAAGTACGTATTTTGTATTTTTCTTTCATATAAGAAAATTTAAAAATCATTGAGTTGTAGCCTATGTTGTTACAATTTTTATTTTTAAAATCACTATTGGAAAGGAAGATATTTTTTATGAAAAAATTTAATACCTATGGTACTTTTGGTTGTATAAATCAAATTTTACATACAGATAAAAATGGCAAAGTAACAACAGAAAATGTTTCTGCTTTGAAATTTTTAGAGCATAGAAACAAAAAATCATTAGTTCTTACTGCTGAACAAATCAAGCAACTTAAATGACAAAGACAAGTTGCAAGAATGAAAAGACAATGTGAAGAAACAGTGAAGTGAATGAAAGAATTTAACAGTTGATCATTAGAAAAAAGATATGAATATTGACAAAAAGCATATGATGATCGTAAAAAAGCAAATATTAAAGTTTCTAAAAAAGATGAGCAAGATTTACAAGAAATGAAAAAAAGAGTTGAATTAGAAAAAAAGATGAGAAAAATAAAAACACACGTTTTTGCAATTGATAAATGAAATCAAGCAACAACTGATCAAATTAATAGTGAAGTACAAGAAACTATCAAAGAAGCAAAATATAAATTGGATTGTGAGAAAAAGAATATAGAATATCACCCAATTCAACATGTTTAGAGGTGCAATCATGAAATGTAATTATTGTTATAGAAGACCAACTGTTGTAATTAAGACAAAATTTAAACTAGTGAAATTTGACATGTATCTTTGTAATGAACATAGTAAAAAAGAAATAGTTTTTTTAAACAATGAATGAAAAAGAAAAGAGGGTGATAATAATGCAGTTATCAAATAAAGAATTAGAGTTTTTATCAACTTATCAAAATTGAATAAAAGAAAATAAATTAAATGATAAGTGCAATGCTTATTTTATTTCTCAAACTTCAATGTTAGTGTTTCAACTGTGAGATTTAGAAAAATTGATAAGTGAAACTATTTGATTAAAAACTGATAATCAAGATTGACAATATTATATTAAGACTTTAGATGAAAAATTTAATAAATCTTTTTCACTAAATGAAATTTTAGAAATTGAAAAAAATTTTGTTTTAAAAACTTTTAAAGAAAAGCAGAATTTGTAAACAATGTGGAACAATGTATAATAATATAGTGTTTTAACAAATATAAAGCGTTGAATTTAAGAATATGAATATAAAACCATTCGTATTCTTAAACCTCTCTAAAAACAACAAATATAAGCGATTTAAGGGCATATAAATTTAGGTAGTGGTTTTTGTGCAAAAAGTTGATGGCAAAGATATTGCGTGATTATTACGTTGTAAAGAGTGTTCTAAAACTTTAAAAATTAAAGATGTTAAAGAAACCATTACTGGTGATTTTAAAATGTGTGATAAGCATTTAGAAATGATTGAAAAAAAGTATAATAAAACTTGAAATATCAATTAAAAAAAATATCAAAAAAGCGTTGAATATATAGGTTATTTTATATATCAAATATAGAAAATATGATATAATTAATATATAAATATTTAGATAATTTTATCAATAAAGGAGAATAAAAAATGGAACAAACAGAATTTAAAATTGGAGATATTATCGAAGTAACCATTAATAATATTGTAAGTTTTGGAGTTTTTTGTAAATGTCCCAATAATTACACAGGACTAATACATATTTCTAATATAAGTAACAGTTTTGTAAATAATGTAGAAGATTATTTTTCAATTGGTGAAGTTATCAAAGTTGAAATTATTAGTATTGATAAAGATAATAAAAAACTTTCGTTAAGTACTAAAAATTTAAATGTAATAACAAAAAATAAGGAGAAAAAAAATAATGACTAAAAAAGAAAAGCAACTTCAGAAAAATGTAAAAGAATTTAATGAAGTTATAGAAAAATGTAATCAAGATATATTAAATTTAAAAAAACAAAAATATGGAAAATTTAAAAATATTTTTTTAAAAATAATAAGTTTTAGATTTTAAGGAAATTGAAAACGAAATTAAAGACTTTTCAACTAATGGAATAGATAATGAACATTTAACAACAATAAATAACCAAATATTGCAAACGTCAAAAATAACTAAAGAAGTAGCAACACAAACCAATACTACTGAAGAAAATAAATACTTTGAACGAATTGTTAAAGTTGAAATTCACAGTAGTGATTTTCAAATTGAAAATCAACCCTCAACAAGTGCAGGAATATATCATTTATAAATACAAAAAATAAAAATAAGGAGAACTAATAAAATGAAAAAGTTACTAAATGTGCTTGCAGTTTCTACTTTAGTAGGTACAAGTGCAAGTAATTTAAAACCAATGTTTACGAACACTAATGTAAATAATAATTTAAAATTAAATCAAATAAATCACAGAGACATCAGTATCAAAAATCAAAAGGAGACAAATCCATTTATTAATAAGATTCCAACAATTGATGATAATTCAAATATTTCATCAAACGTAATAAGTTTTAATGGAACAATATATTTAGGTACTTATCAAAAAGGTTTATGAAAAAGTACTGATGGAGTTACATTTGAACAAGTAACTGGATTACCAAATGATGTCTCTATTATTGCAACATTTGATAAAACAGTTTATGTAGGTACTCAACAAAGTGGTTTATGAAAAAGTACTGATGGAAAAAATTTTAGTAAAACATCATTTTCTGGTAAATATACATCAAGTATTACAATTGATTCTTCTGGTAATGTTTATGTTGATAATTTAGGAGCATTATTTAAATCAAAAGATGGAGTTACATTTGAACAAGTAACTGGATTACCAAATGATGTCTCTGCTATTTCATATTTTAATAATACAATTTATGTTGGTATGGAAAACAAAGGTTTATGAAAAAGTACTGATGGAGTTACATTTGAACAAGTAACTGGATTACCAAATAATTTTGTTATTCAAAAAATCCACATTACTTTAAATGGAACAATATATGTAGGTACTCAAGAAAGTGGTTTATGAAAAAGTACTGATGGAGTTACATTTGAACAAGTAACTGGATTACCAAATGATAAAATTAGAAGTATAGAATCTAATTCAAATTTAATTATAATTGGTTTTAATAATGGAGAAATATATCAAAGTACTGATGGAGTTACATTTAATAAAATATATCAAATAGATCATTATATTGTTGTTAATGTTAATGCTGATGGAACAATATATGTAGGAACTGAAAAAAGTGGTTTATTAATTATTAATTCTTTATTAAAATTAAATAAACCAAACTATTTGGGAAATTTATATAACGGCATAGTTTATAATTCTGCACAAAAAATAGATATCAAAGAAAAACTAGTTGCAAAGGCAACATTAGATAACAAATCAATTACAATTCCAACAACAGATTTAGATATTCCTAGTGGTGAACATAATTTAATTTTAACCTTAAAAGATAAAACACTTGCAACTATTTTTGGTGGAGATGTCATAACTGGACAAGTGACATATAAATTATGAGTTAAAACTTTAATTGATAAAAATAAAATCGATTATGAAACAAAAATTGATGATACACAATTATATACTGGTTTAGTTTCTAATGCTGGTAATACCAATATGAAAGACATTATTCAAACAAAAATTAAAGATGGAACTGGAACACATGATGCTAGTTTGAATATTGATTTTAAAGATATTTTGATTGATTTTGATGTAAACAAAAGTTTTTATGTACAAGGAACAGTAAATGGAACAACTAATGATTTTACTGAAGTTGAAACACATCAAACTTTTTCTAAAAATTTAAATATAAAAAATGATGGCATATATCATTTACATTTAGTTGATGTTGTTGGTAATACATACGATAGTTACTTAGAACTTGGTGAAAGTAATTGAAAATTAAAAGGTACTTTTGATGATAGTGAATTAGATAAGCTTAAATCAAAACTTAATGTAACTGTCAATTTAACTGACCCTAGTCAAAAATCAAAAGCATTGGGTTGATTACACCAATATGAAAATTTTGTTGATAAAATTTTTGAAGAAACTATAAAAACTAATGGTAAGGGTTTTGATAGTGAAATTAAAAATCTAATTACTTCTTATAAAGCATTTTTGAAACCTTTGACATATGATATCGCAAATGAACCGAAGTTTAATGATGGCCTTGATAAATCCGCATTAGTAACCACAATAACTGATAAAGCGAATGAAATTTTAAATAAAGGTTTAGATACATTACCTAAAAATTTAAATGTAAATACTTTAAATGTAGTTAATAAATTAACTTTGGAACACTATACAAAATGAATTAACGATTATAATACTTTCATAAAAAACAATAAAGATCAATGAATAAATGACATTGAAAAAATAGCTTCTCGTGGTTTTGCAACAAAAGAGCAAGAAAATCAAATCAAAGCACAAGTAAGTCAATTTTTAAATAATGATAATATTAAAAATTACTTAAAAAACATTGTTTGAGAAGACAATAAATTATTAAAAGCTACAAGTAATGATTATATACAATATATTGAATTAGATAAACTTAAAACAGATACTATTAATTGAGTAAATACCAATATGAAAGATATAAACATAGCATATCAAAATGCAATTAAAAACGCTGAAAGTGGCTTGAATTTACATGGATATACTATTTCAGAAATTTTAAATGGTAAACAAAAACCACAAATAAAAAGGGAAATTGATAATTTTGCGGATGGTCAAAGTTATCATGACTGATTACAAAGTCAAGCAAATATCAAATTTCATGGTTGACAATTAGCTATCGGTTTTGGCGTTGCTATTCCATTGTTACTTTTAGTAGTTGCTGTTGCATGAGTAATTCGTTCACGTACAAATCCTAAATATCGTGGTTATTGAAGAGGAAGAAAATTTGATAATGATAAAAAGAAAGAAAATAAATTATCTATGAAAAAAAATATTAAAAAGGAAAATTAGTAATGAATGGATTAAAATTAGGTATATATATTGATAATTTTGTTCATTTGAATCCTAAAAACAATAAATATCCAAATTTTAATAAATATGATTTAAATTCTTTTTCAATAATCAAAAATCAATTTAAAGAAAATAAAAAATATATCATAACTTCAAATTATGATGATATTTTTTATAGTAAAAATGAATTTTTAAATGGTAAAAAATGAATAGAGATTATTTTATTAAGTAAAGATGTTTTTGAATATCATAAAAAAATTAGAGATGATTTTCCCTATTGTAAACAAAAAAAGTTGAATAAAACATTATTAGATGACTTATTTTTTTGATTTGATAAAAATCCTAAAAAAATAATTACTGATGTATCAGAAATGAATTGTGATATTGAATTAAGAAAAAAATTGGAGAAAATACGTTATTTTTTAGATGAACAAGATTGAAGTAATTATTTTTTTAATTTACAAAAATTAATGCATGAATATATTATTAAATTTTTATCTTGAGAAAATAAAAATTTAGATTATATTAGTTATAGCAAAATATTTAAACAAAAATTATTAATAAATAATTTGTCTAAAAATTTAATAGATGATTATTTGCAATTTATTCAAAAGGTAAATTTATATCGTAATACTTTATCGAAGTCATCACCTAAAATGTTAGATTTAAACCAAAATTTAATAACAGAATGAAATAAAAGTAACGATTTATCAAAAAAAATTATTGCTAAAAAATTATACTATTCTTTAATAGCATTTATAGATGATATAAAATAAGCGTTATAATTTTACTTTTAAATTAGAAAGGTATATAATAAAGTCAACTTCATAACATTAAAAATATAAAAAGCAATAGCAGTACTACTAATACCCTATTGCCGACAGGTTCATCATATGTAACTGTTCAACCTGCATCTTAATTATATATTTTATTATAATTTTTTGCAAACGACATTCTAGTATTTTGAACCTAGATGTCGTTTTTTGTTTTGAAGTTTATAAATTAAATACACTGTCGTAGAAGTCAAATGGTGAGTACTTTATGTAAATGCTTCTATATCAGGATAAAAGAGTTATTTAAGAATGTTAATGAAATTGTTGTTGTATGAAATTGAGATTGATTTTGAATAGAAATACACAACCACAAACCCCGTTTTATTTTTTGTTTTTAAATAATTGCACCAAAGGGGGTTATGTATAACATACATAACTTATCAAATATATAGTATCACAAATGAAAATAAAACAAATTAAGAAAGGAATAATAGATATGATGTTTTCTATATTTAATTTATTATCAAGTGTTGACCCACAAACTCAACAATTATTGAACAATTTAATGGAAGTATTATTACCAATTTTGTATGCCATTGGTGGTTGTGGCTTAGCATTTAGTACTATCAAATATGCTTTTAAAATTCATAGTGATCCTGAAAACAAAGGAGAGTATTTAAGACACATGGTTTGAAGTGTTTTAGGATGTTCAATGATTTTAATGTCTTCGGGTATTGCTCACATTATTTTTGCCAGAATGCTAGGTTTATTGTAATTATGAAGTGTAATGAATGTTGAAGAAAAGCAAGTTGAAGTATGAAAACCATTCTTTATGGTAATACCTTTTATAAATTTATTTGTACTAAGCATTATATTGAAGAGGGTTTATTGCTATTAGATATTAAAGGAAAACAAAAAGAAAAACTAGGGGGTAAAAGTTAATGACATTAATGTTGAGTGATTTTTTAGGAATTAAAACTGCTTTTTTTCAAATACTTTATAACATTTTTGTGAAAGGCCCTTTATACATTGTTCATGGACTTGGCGATGCAATAACTTATTTATCTGGTCAAAAAATTGTTGATAAAATTTTTGGAACAAATGGTCATTTTTTAAATATGCCTCCACAATTTTTTATTTTTTTAGCATTAGCAATTATGTTAATTGTGTTGTTTGCTGGGGGTGTAATTTTGCATGCTATGGTTCATCAAAATATACGTAGTGAAATTGCTGGTATTGCAAATCGTAGCATAATTGTGATTTTGTTATTACTTTTAATTCCCTTATTTTTTTGAGTAATTAATTTTACTGTTATTTCAATAATTCATATTATTATGCCTGAATTTATTCATGGTGATCAATTAGCCAATATGATTGGTGCATTAGGGTTTACTGATGGAATTAATCATCAAGATTGACATTATGATGTAGGATATCCTGATATGGAAAACTACAATTTGTTTTTAGGTACACTTGGTAGTTTCTTTTGCATGATTATCTTTTTCTATTTAGGTTTAAGTTTAATTCAACGAATTTTTGATTTGTTTTTATTGTACATAACTTCACCAATTATTTTTTCAACTGCTACAAGTGGTGTTAAATGACAAAAAATAAATTTGTGAAAAGACTTAGTAATTGGAAGATTTATTTCTTCGCTTGGAATTGTTTTAAGTTTAACTTTATTTATAAATTTAGAGCCTTTAATGTTAAACGCTGGAAATGATGTAAGTGATAGTTGAATAGGTCAGTCAACATTTAAATTGTTATTTATTACTGGTGGTGCTGTTGCTACATATAATTCGCAAATGTTATTTGCTTCAATGGTAGGACAAACAGTTGGCATTATGGAAGGAATGCGTATGTTAACAACAATGAAAGCTGCAAGTAGTGGTTTAAAAGCAGGAACCATTGGTATGTTTGGTCTTGGTAAAAGCCTACTTATAGGAAAAAGAAAAATGTTAGGTAAAAACCAAGATGGAGAAAGTAGTGGGGTTTTAAATAGATTACAAAGTGGTGGACTTGCAAAATTTGCAAGGTTTAGTACCAAAGCAACTGTTGGTTCAGTCTTAGCTACTGCTGGATTTATTGGTGGTTCTCTAGCTACATATAAAACATTTGGAGCAAAGGGTAGTTTAAAAAGAGTAGGTAAACATGCAATTGTAAATCCTACTAAAAAACTAGCAAATATAGTTAAGTCAAAAAGTTCACAACAATATGCAAAAGGTACCTCAAAATACGAAGCACATAATTTAAATCAAAAATTGAAAAAACAATTAAAAAACAAACCTTTAAAGAAAGAAGAAATTGATAATTCAATCATTGGTAGTGCAACAAATAAAAATGTAATTCATGGTACAACACCACGATATAAAAATAAACCGCGTAATGAATTAGAAAAGAAAAACGTTGATAAATATTTTGAAAATGGTCAACCGGATTGATATGACAATCAATTTAAAAGTAATACTGAAAGAACTAAAAGTGATTGATTTGATACCAAAAACTTAGGTAAAAAACCTATGAGAAAAACAAAAAATAATTTGTTAATTAGTATGAAAAAAGATAATAAAGGAGAATAAAAATGGAAAAAGTAAATTTACCAAAAAGCACTAAAAAAATTCATTATCAAATTTTTCGGGGCATAAATCTAACTGATTTATTAGTATTATTGATTTTTATAAGTATTTCTATTTCAATAGCATTTTTACTATCAATCAATGTTTATTTAAAGTTTTCTTTAAGTTTGATAATCGTTGCACTTGGTTTTATTTGTATTCAAAAAGTAAAAAATGAAACAAGAACTTATGAATTAATTGTGCGAGCAATTAAATATTTAACAATGATTGGTAAAAGTTCAACTGTAAATTTAAATCCTAATTTTGAATTATTAAATGACAAAAATATTGTGCTTTTTCAATACTTAAAAAATAATCTTTTTATTTGTGGTGTTGAATTACAAACAGTAAATTTAACAATGTTAAATGAAAGTCAACAAGCAACAGTACTTGAAGACTTTGCTGATTTATTAAGAACAATTACAATGTCATGTAAAATCATAAAAACAAATCAAAATTATGATTTTGAAGAACAAATTGATAATCTAAAATCTCAAAAATTAAAGAAAAATAATGATGAAAATAATTATTTAATTGATTTACAAATTGAACAATTATATGCAATTCAAGAAACTAAATTATTAACTACACCAACTGTTTATATTATTTTTTGTAGTGATAACAAAGAAAGAACATTTTCACAATTACAATCATTAATTAGTAATAGTTCATTTAGTAGTTTAAATATAAAAAAGTTATCACAAGAAAAAATCAATAATATTTGGACTGATTTTACATTTGATAATCAAACTATAAAAACTAATTGTTCAAATTTTAAAGGCAAAAATAATAATGGTTTTGTATGATCTATTAATGATTTGCCAAAACAAATAAATTATTTTTGATTAAATAACTTATTTAATTTAAGTAATGTAAATATTTGTATTAATTTAAATCCCATTAATAAATTAAAAGCCAAAAAACAATTAGATAATGCTTTAAATAAAATCAAAACTAATGAACAATATGCTTTAACTACAAGTCAAAAAACTGAATCAGAACAATTCTATAATTCTTTTTTAGAACAACAACAAGCAGTTATTGATGATGTTGATGTTTTAAAAGATACGTCAATCTTTATTATTGCTTATGGAAATAAAAAAACATTAAACAATACTAAAATACAATTAATTGATTTAGCAAATACTATGAGTTGAAAATATAATAATTTATTATTTTTACAACAACAAGCTCTTATAGAAATTTATTATTGAACAAAATTTATTTCAAAAGAAGTTGAAATTGAAATGACTTGTGATACTTTTGCAACAAGTTTTCCAATTCCTGATATGCCTTTAACTGATGAACAAGGATTTTTACTAGCTGAAACTAATTCCGGAAAACCGGTTATTTGAGATTTGTTTAAAAAAAACTCGCAAAGAATAAATCATAATTTGTTAATTTTAGGAGAAAGTGGAAGTGGAAAATCATTTACTACTAAAAAAATTCTTTTAAATCAGTCATATCAAAATAATAGAAAAATCTTTATTTTAGACCCTGAACGTGAATTTAGTAATTTAACTAAATATTTAAATGGACAAGTAGTTAATGGTTCAGGAGCCAAAGGTAATATTATAAATCCACTAGAAATTTATAAATTAGATGATAGTCATGATAATGCAGATACTTTTAATAATCAACTTTCTTTACTTGAATCATTCTTTATTATGTTATTTCCTAATTTAAGTGATGATGATATCACTACAAGTCTATTAATAGAATTAATTAAAGAAGTATATTTTCAAAAAAATATTTTACCAAGTACTGATTTTGAAAAGTTAAAAACAACAGATTATCCAACATTTACTGACTTATATAATTTGATTTGTCAAAAAATTAAAGATGAAAAATCATCAGCAAATATTTTAAAGTTAGATAATTTAAAATCTAAGCTAACATCTTTAACACAAGGTACATACTCTAAATATTGAAATGGTCATACTAAATTTCAATGAAGCAAAGCAAATATAGTTTGTTTTGATTTAAGAGAATTATTTGAAAATAGTAATAAAAAAATAATCAATTTACAAATGATGTTGATTTTACGAATGCTAGGAATTGAACTTTCTGCAGTTCAGTCATACAACGAAAATCAACAAGAAAAAGATTGAAAACGAATTATTATTGCTGTTGATGAAGCACACTTACTTGCAAATGAAAATAATAGTGTTGCACTAGACTTTTTATTTCATACAATGAAAAGAATTAGAAAATGCAAAAGCTCATTAATTATTGCAACACAAAATATTGCGGATTTTACTGGCAGTGAAAATGTCAAAAAGAAATTTACTGGCATTATCAACAATGTTCAATATACGCTAGTTGGTGGCATGCAACCAAATGACTTAAATAATTTGAATGATATGTATAAACAATCTGGTGGACTTAGTGAAGCTATTAAAAGTTATATTGCAAAAGCAAGCCAAGGTAAATTTTGATTTAAAATATCAAAACAAGAACAATTGCCGATTCAAGTTCTACAAATTGATGATGAGGTGCAAATTGTAGGAAATACATAAAAAAAGTCGCATAACTAAGACCTAATTAATGGTCTTATATTCAAAATTAAAACATCGCTAAAAACAGCAAATATGAGCGTTTTAAAGGTATATACCTAAAAAGGAGTAAAAAATGATAATAAATTGAATAAAAAACAAGTGACAAGAAAATATTTTTCATAAAATTTGAATTTTTGCAATGATATGAAGTTTGATTTTTCTTGCATTATGAATGTCAGTAGCTTTCATTGGTGCAATCTTATATGCTTGATATTATTATCCAAGTGTAAATTTCAAAAATTGATTTGCAAGCATTTTTGAAAGTTGAGTGACAGAGACTTCATTTGGTGTTAGTTTTTTAATTTTTATGGGGTGTCTATTTTATTATTTTTATATAAATTTTGAAAAATGAAATCCCAAAAATTCAAAGCTAAAAAATGAAATAAAAATTCAAGAAAAAGAATTTAAAAAATTAGGCTCTACAAATTTAATAAATCTAAATAAAAAAGTTGGTTTAGTTAAATCAAAATTAAATCAACACACTTTACTAATTGGAGCAACTGGTTCAGGTAAAACTACAACAGCATTATCAATAATAAATCAACTTGTATATAAGTTAAACCAAACAGTAATCATAATTGATGGAAAAGGTGACAGTGATTTAATAAATAAAGTTAAAAGTATTGATAATAATGCTTTTATTTGAACTATCAATGGTGATAATCAATATAATCCTTTTGCATCAAAAAGTCATATTATTTTGGCAGATAAAATAATGAGTTTATTTGATTTCACTGAACCACACTATCAAGCAATTGCACATAGTTATTTATTAATTCTTTTAGAAACCTTGGTAAGTAACAAAATTGAAATGACTTTATCAAACATTATTAAATATTTTTCAAAAGAAAATTTAATAAACTTAATTGATAGTAATGATCAAAATTATGATTATTTAACCACATTTAAAAATGATGATATCCAAGGTCTAGAAAACAGATTAAATGTTTATAATGAACAATTAAATCAAAGCATTGGTTTAAAAAATGATTTTTCTTCAATCGTTAAAAATCATAAAGTTATTTTATTTTCTTTAAATTCATTAGATTATCCCCAGTTAGCTAGCAACATTGGTAAATTACTTATCCAAGATTTAAAAGAATTTGCTTCTATAAAACCAGGAAATCAACATATTAATATTATATTAGATGAGTTTAATGTTTTTGCAAGTGATAGCATTATCAACTTAATCAACAAAACTCGAAGTTTTAACTACCAATGTTTTTTATGTTTTCAAACAATAAATGATTTAAAAACCGATAACAAAGATTTAACAGACACTATTTTTGGAAACACAGCTAACATCATTGCTCATAATGTCAAAGACCCAAATAGTGCTGAATACCTTGCCAAAGTCTTTGGAACTAAAACTTCGCAAAAAATTACTAAGCAATATGATACCAAAAATAAAAAAAGTTCAAAGGGTTCTATTCGTGAAGTTGAAGAATACATTGTTCATCCAAATGATTTAAAAAAATTAAAAGTTGGACAAGCATATTGCAAGATAATTTTAGAAAATTCAATTCATTTTATTGACAAAATTACCATTGAAAAAGATTAAAGAAAAGTTAAAGAATGAATTTGAACTTTATATAGTTATTTCTCCCCCAACCTATAAAGCAATTTCATTACTTTACCACAGATTACCCCGCTCCCCCAACGTAAACTTATGAGTGACCGGGGTAATCTGTTTAGGTTGGGGAGAAATAACTTTTTCTTTCTTTTACAAAAGAAAGAAAAAGTCCGCGCGAAAGCGCTTCTCAAAAAGAAAGAAAACGTTTTTCAAACGTTATCCCATTAGCCATTAAGGAGATGAAACAACATGGAACAAATAAAAATTCTTGAAATTATAAATCGATGAGGATACCTAAACACTGAACAAATTGCACTACTGTTAAACAAAAATAATGCAACCGTAGATACATTAATTAGAATATTAAATAATAAAAAATTATTACGTGTAGACCAACTAACCAGAAAAAACATCTACATGCTCTCAAGTCTAGGAAACCGAAAACTTGGCAAAAAAAGCAAAAGCATAAGAATTAATTACAATGAATTAAAACATCAAGATTTACTTATCAAATGACTTTGCCAACAAAATGACATAATTTCTTATCAAACTGAAAAAGAACTAAAAGCCGAAAGCTATCGAGAAAAAGGTTATCCCGACTTACTAGTTCACTATGAAAATAAAATCATGATTATTGAATTTGAAAGAACTAGAAAAACTAAACAACGAATGAGACAAAAGTTTGATGGATTACGACATTATTGTAAAAGCGGATACGAAGTTTTATTTCTAGTTCCAAATGAAAGCATGAAAAAATTCGTTGATGAGCAAATCAAAATTTATAATTGAAAAATTGCAATTTTCAAAACCCAAATATTCAATTTTGAAATCATATAATCAAACAAAATTTAGGAGATAAAATTATGGAACAAATAAAAATTTTACAAATAATTGATAAATGAAATTATTTAAATATAAAACAAATATCTTTGTTACTTAATAAAAATGAAGCAACAATAAGGTCACAATTAAAAGCACTAAAATATAAAAAATTAATTTTAGTAAATAAACTTACAACCAAAAATATTTATTATCTTTCTGCATTAGGCAGAAGATATTTTGGTAAGAAAAGTCAAAGTATAAAAATTAATTTTGCTGAATCAAAACTACAAAATTTATTAATCAGTTGATTAACTTCACAAAAAGAAATTATAGAATATAAAACTCAACTTGAATTAAAACATGATTCTCCAAGAGAAAAAGTATTTCCTAATTTACTGATTTGATATAAAGATAATTCTATTGAATGAGTTGAATTTGAACGAACAATTAAAAATAACACCAAATGAACAAAAAAAATTAACAATTTAAATTTAATTTTTAATCTTAATAAAAAATACAACTTAAGATGAATTGCAGTTAATAAATCAATATCCAATATATAAGTTTTAACCCATTACTTTTATAGCAAAGTAAATGGGTTTTAATATTCAAAAGGAGACATTAACATGACTGACAAAACAAAATCACAAACATATAACTTTCTATCAGAAAATAAATCCATAGAAGATATTTTAAAACAAGAAAACATTTTTGTTAAAGAAATAAAAAAGAAGAGACATGGCGGAAAAACATATAGGATTGATAATGATAATAATCAACAACTTAATGATGAGCAAATACAAAATATTGCTGAAAATTTAGAAATAGTTGCTACTAGTTTAACAGATAACGAGAAAGAGCAAGTAAACAATAATGATATATGAACAAAATTTAAAAATTTATTACCGACTTCAATTTCAAATACACAAGAAATATCAAAATTACAAACAATAATTCAAGAAAAAAACAAAGAAATTCAACAACTTAAAAAAGAAAATGAAGAATTAAAACAAGCAAAACAAAGTGATGTTAATTTAACAAAATATACATATAATTCTGTAACAATTTATGATGAAAAACAAAGAAAAAAAACAGGAATTGAAAAAATTTATGAAGAAATTTTGAAAATTAATAATAAAATTTATTTTATAACAACTATTCAAAATATTGATAACTCAATTAATGAAGAAATAATACATTTTTATCAGCTTAAAAATGGTGATATACAAGTTGTTAATCAAATAAAAAAATACGAAAATATGAATAAATATAAAAATGATCTTTCATTAATTGAAGACACTTCAACCAATAAAAATAATATATTTTTTTCTAAAATGCCTATTAAAAAATTTTTAAGTAACCAAGAAGAATCAAACTTAAATATAACAAAATCTGAATGAATAACATTTTTGGCAATTTCAATCTTTAGTTTATGTCTTTTATCTGTTCCTGCCATTTTAACTATATATCTACCCACAATTATAGTAGGAGCAACCGTAGGTATTATTATAGCTGAAAAAATAGGAATATTAGCATTATCTACTTTAGTAATTGGAGCTTTAGATAAAGTACTATGAAATCTTGTGTCACACAAAACCAAAAAAATCAGAACAAAAACAAAAAATAGTATCTTTTGATTACTTCGAAAATTACCATTTTGTAAAAACCTTGATAAAAATAAAGAAGAAAAAGAAATTAAAAATAATAATAAAAAAACTATAGAAAATTTAACTAATGATAAACTAGAAACTAAATTACAAACTCAATATGATATTTTAAAACAAGAACTAGATAACAGAAAAGATATGAAACCAGACAAACTAATAAGTAATAACAAAATAAACCATAACTCAAATAGTATTTTAGAAAATTCAAGTATTGAATCAGAAAATAATCAAAATTTTGATTCATCTATACGAAATACAATTAATCACCTAAACCAACAACCTTCAACAAGTTTAAACAATAACTGAAATAAAGTAAAATGTTTATTAACATAATCAATAAGTAATAAATTTTTAATCACTATTTTTAATAGTAGTGATTTTTTATTATTTTTTACACATTTTTAGTTTTAAAAATATATACTTGTTTTGTTAAATATTTTAAAGATAATAGAAAAAAATATTTAAAAATAATAAACAAAGAGAGGAAAAACAAATTATGCCATGAGAACCAATTGATTGAAGCAAAACAGATAGAGACAAATACGCTAAAGAAGCTAGAGAAACAAACAAAGCTTGAGGAGAAAAAAACGAACGTGAAAGAAAAGAAAGAGTTGCTAATGCTCTTGGATTTGAAAAAGATAAATCAAAAGTAAACAGTGAAGCTTCAACAAGTAAAAGTCAAAGTTCTAGTAGTAAATCACAAAAAATGTAAATCTTAAATACTTTAAAACTACTCAATTGAGTAGTTTTATTTTTTTCTTGTAGAATTTTTAATTAAAATATTTAACGTAAATAAGTGTTAAAAATAAAATAAAAGTGTTATTATTAAATTGTTCTTATTTTTATAGAACAAATAATTTTAAAAAATGAATATAAAATTTAAACATAAACACAAATTCCAAATAACCTTTAAAACTTTAGTTCCAAATTTTTATTTGCGAACTTTTTTATTTTAAATGCAGTTCTTCATCAACAATTTCTTTAAATTCCATTGCACCAAGTTTTTTAAAAAATTTATTTGTCTTATTTAGTATAATGGCATTATTATTTTTATCTAGTCAAATTCTATTAACTAAATCAAAAGATATTGTTCTATAATAAATTGGTCTTATGTATTGAATTTGATTATTAATTTTAATTTTAAAATAATCATGACTGCTAGGTTCAGTAGTCATCAATTGCACTTTTACATGACTAGGATAAGACTTAATAACAATTGCTGGACGATACTTTTGCTTACCAGTTTGGTTATCAATATCATTTGGGAGTTGAACACGAACTCCTATGCCTTTTCTTAATTTTCATCAGTATTTTTGTTGCATATCAAGTTCGCACTTTCCATATTTGACATATTTACAAATTAATTATATAATTAATTTGTTAGTACAGTTATACTGTGCAAGGGAGTATAGCTCCCCAATTCCCAACCCTAGTTGTTGGGCTTTTTATTTACTAAATTAATTTCTGCAAGTAATTATTCATAATCTTTACTTCATTTATCATATGGTTTTCATGGCATATTTTTTTTCTTTATTTTCATTATATTACTAATATTACAAGTATTATTTTATAATAAAAACTATATAAATCAACTAATTAGCATAAAGTATTACAAGTATTACAATTTATATATGTAAAAAATATATTTTCATACTTCATTAAATAAAGGTCATAATATGACCTTTATTTAATTATTTATGTTCAGTTTCATTTTTATTTTCAAATTCTGACTTTGCAACTGGTTTATTTTTATTTTCACACAAACCAGTTTTACACTTTCTATTTTTAAATTTTTCTTTTAATTTATTAAACATTTGTTTTTACCTCAGTTTCTTTTTCAATAATTGCTGATTTAATTGTTTGTTTATAATTAGATTTTGGCTGAAATTTTGGTGAGTAATGTTCACTCATTTGTAAAGTTTGACCAGTTTTAGGATTTCTAACAGTTCTTGCATTCTTTTTAACAATCATGAATTTTCCAAGATTTGAAATATCAACAAATTCACCAATTGAATTTTTAGTAATAATTATTTCTGCAAGTTTATCAATACATTTTTCAACATCTTTTTGATTCAAATTAATTTCATTACTTATTGCTTTTACTA